>NZ_CP113344.1 GCF_026683955.1 Arthrobacter sp. MMS18-M83
GACTTGTGGGCGACCATGAGGGCGGTGAGCTGTTCAACACCGGCGGGGTGGAGATACCAGCAGCCGGGTATTGTTTCCACGCCGCTGGAGATGTGGCGCAGGATCCTGTTGTTGAGCCAGGACACGAACTCGCCGAGTTCTTTCCACAGCGCCGTTTCGGCGGCCGCGTCCAGGCCGGCCCACCACCACGGCCCGCCCGCCGGATTGGCTGTCAGTTCATTCAGAACCCATTCCATCTGCTCGGCGAGTTCACCGAGGCCGGCTTTGAGCTCATGTATTTCGGCATCCGGCGCCGTGACATCCTGCTCCACCGGCTCCGGTGCGGGGCCGCCCGCCAGGGCGGCGAGTTCTTCTTCCAACTCTTCTGGGCTGCTCACGCTGCCGCCTCGTCGGTTTCGAGCTCGCTGATCAGCAGCGGCGTGGTGCCTTCCTTTTCCGCGCACCAATCCAGGGAAGCCTGGAACTGCGCTGCGTCGGATCGTTCCCACCAGGGCGTGAGTGTGACAACGGCCTCAAGTTCGCGGTAGAGAAGCAGTGCGGTGTCTTCAGGGAGCTTACGGATCTCTTCCGGGCGCATTTTCACGTCCAGCTGCCGGCTCAGCGAGGTGGACACTTGCGGATCTCCTTGCTTGTCCACCGTCGTGGATGTTGTCTGGTGATCCACGTAGTGGGATCCGATCAGCTCCGAGACGCGGCGCAGGAAGTCACTGTCGCCGGAGCCACCAAAAACGACCTTCGCCGAAGCGCCGGTGAAGAAAATCGTCTCGGCACCCTTTTTCCCCACCGCTCCTCGAGCTGGCCGTAGCCTTGAGCCCACAGCCAGGTATGCAGGCCCGAGCCGCCGCCGGTGGTCATCTGTTTCGGGAGGGAAGGAATCGGACAAACGTTCGGGACCTCATCCAGGAGGAACGTCAGGCCGGACGTGAGCCGCCCGTTGGGGTTCTTCCTCGCCAGTGCCTGGCCTTCGGTGGCGATGGACTCGACCAACGCCGTGACCAGCGGTGCGGTGCCCATCGCCGAGTCATCATCGACCAAGCAATACAGTGTGTCGTCGCTCTGGCAGAAGTCAGTGATGTTGATCTGTGGCTCGTCCTCTGCCGGGCAGAGCATCGCCAGCACCGACTCGACCATCATCGGATCCAACACCCGGAACAGGGTCGTGCGCGTGTTGCCGATGGTTTTGGGGTTGTCTTTGCGGCACCACTGATCCAGATCGTTTTTCCACAGCCGGGCGGTGGTGGACTGCGCGGCGATGATTTTGGCCGGTTCCTCGTTCTCGAAGTGCGCGGCCCAGTACATGACATCACGCATCGTCCCGCCCTTCTTCAGAGCGGCAGCGTGCAGGAGGGCGCGGATGATTTTCCGGCAACCATCGGCGAAGTGGTCTTTGCTCGCCGAGTCTTCCGTGCCGCTTGGCATGGCGTTGACCATGCCCCCGGCCCGGGCAATCGCTACCTTGGGATCCTCACACCCGGCCACAAGATCCCATTTGAGCTTGTCAGGCCAGTTCGTGAGCCCGTCAAAGTCGGCGACGAAACAATGCCCCTTCCTGGAACGGTGCAAAATGGTCGCCCGCATCACGTCCGGCCGGGTGCTGGTGGTGACCAAGGCACCCTCCGTTTCCACAACCTTGGGGATCACCATGCGTGAGGACTTACCGCCGCGCGGAACGGACAGGCCGGCCCCGGTGTCTTCACGGCGCAGCGGTACCGCTTTGCCTTCAAGCGTCATGGGCGCATCGACGAGTTCAAGGTTTCCCTTGCCTTTGATACGGCCCACGATTTCCTTGTGCGTGTTCAGTGCCGGGCCGTGGGCTTTGGCGGCCTTTTTCTTCTTCCTGCGCAGAATCAGCCAGATCGTCAGGCCGAACCGCAGGACGAAGAACAGCACCAGGAGGATGATCCAGACCGTCACCGGGCCCTGCTCGGGGATGGGTCCGTGCTCCGCGACGGCCGTCACCGACCCGCCGCGGAGCACGGAGAACAGCCCCCGCCAGGTGTCCAGGAGGTTGCTGATGTTCTGCCCGGCCGTGAAGACCAGGGACAGGTGCCAGGTCAGGAACGCCGCCACGGCCCAGGACCCTAACTCAATCTGTGCCTTCGTCTTCGCGCTCAGCCCGGCCCGGGCCGGGCCGGGCTGAATCGTGGTGCTCATCGGGCACCCTCTTCGGTGGAAAGGGCCGTGTCCGTGTCTGTCATCTTCTTCTCCCATTCCGAGCGGATGTGCTGGACTTCCGTTTCCGGGTTCCCGGCACCGACCTTGAAAATGTGGTGGCCGTTGTCCAGGTTCTCGATGATCGGCGCGGTTTCGCGCTGGAATCCGAAAGTCTCCTGGCACCACTTCGCCTCTTCGGGACGGTTCTGCCGGTACACGTGAATCGTGTGGGCCTCCTGGATGACGGCCATGCCCGGTGAACCCACGGGAACGTCAGAGCCCTTGTGCATCACGAAAATGTTGGAAAATCCCAGTCCCCGGGCGAGCTTCTGATTGGACCGTGCCTGCTTGGCAAGCTCGGTACCCATGATGTACCAGGCCTCTTCGGTGATGACGTTCGTTTTCCACCCGCGCTCCCTGCGCGCGGTGGCCAGCAGCCACAGATTCGCGACCCCCATGACCGTGGGAATGCACGGGCCGGCATCCGGCAGCTGGGAGATATCGAAGCTGGTGATCTTCCCGTCGAGCTTCACCTCTTTGGAGGTTTCACCATCAAAGACCGTGCCGTAGGAGTCCAACAGGTCATCAAAGACCCAGCGGATCGACAGGCCCGCCTGGTGCAGCCGTTCCACCGCCGCTCCCGACATCCCCACCAACGAGGGCTCATGGACATCGATGAAGCCCAGGCGCCGGACGAAATCATCCAGCGTCGGTTTCCGGCCGCCCTCAAACGCCTTCAACAATGAACGGTAAGCCAGACGGATCGTTTTGCGTTCCCACTCATCGGCGATGACACCGCTACGGACCAGAGACGGGATCGTGTAGAGCAGCTCTAGGTGGTTGTCTCCGCCGTCGTCGTTCCTGGAGGACAGACCCGGATCGACAAGGTTCCACCTTGTGCTGCTCTCATCCATGGTGAACCGCAGCGGGTCATGGCCATAGTGGCGGCAGAGCTCCGAGTACTCGCCCTCCCCGGCCTGATCCTTCTTGTCGAAGATCACCGCACGCCGGTCTTTGAGGATCAGGGGCCGGATCACGTAGTTGCACTTGACCAAGGAGGACTTGGCCGAGCCCACATCGCCCAGGACAATCACGCCGGTGGAGGTAACAATTTTCGGGGTGGAGTTATAGCCGGTGATCGGGTCCGAGTTCACACCCGTCCGGCTCATCACATCCCGGCCCTGGCTCACGCCCGAAGCACCGGTAGGCGCGGCAATCAGTGTGGTGTTCAGAATCTCGGCTTGCTTCGTGGACGTCGGAGAACCCGGAAGGGCCGGGGCGTAGAAGCCCTTGGCCGCTTTGCTGTCGCTCTTGCGCAGCAGCGAGCCCCGGGAAATCCACGGCAGCCACTCATTCGGGTCAGCGTCCGCCGCCGCGATCGTCGCATCAGGGGCAGCAAATTTGCTGCGCGTCTTCTGCACCCAGCCGGGGGCTTTCGTGGGATCCTGTCCCCGGGCAGGGTCCGGCTCAGTAGCGGCCGGGTTTGGCTCCAGCGTCGTATCGATCATGAGATTGCGTCCTTGTCCCCGTTGCCGGCCAAGCGGTCCATCATTTTGCTTCCGAAGCTCTTCCTTGCGGGCTTGAGCCCGCGCACAATCGGCCACGTCGTCCCCGACGCCGCCGACTGGTAAGAATCCAGCCACACCAGACGGTTCACACCGGCGTCCGTGGTGCACGCGTCCGTGAGCTGGCGGCAGGATTCCGCCAGTCCCTCGCGGGTCTTGGCGGACAGGGTCACGAAACCGATCCAGTTATCGCCATGGTGCTGCGAGCCTTCTTCAAGGTCATCCACGCGCCTCTTCGAGGACCCCTTTTTCACGCGGCCGCTCGAATCGGCGATCTTGCCCGCCTGCGTCAGGGACGCCTCATCGGAAAGGTCCCTGACCAGGTCCTGTTTCGCGGCGTGCCTGGCCTCGGCGGCCGGGACGAGTTCGTGATGAAAGGCCACCGTCCGGACACTGTTCACCGCGGCGCCCATCAGCAAAGCAAAAACCCAGTATTGGGTACGCGGGGAGGTGATGACGTTCTCGGCCGTGATCTTCGCCGTCCGGTGCCACCACTGCACCCGCTCCCCGGAGACGGGATCCACGCCATGGACGACATGAGCGGACTTCTCATCATGAGAGCGAATGCCCAACCGTGTCGGGTCAACGTCCGCGACCATTTCAATGGGCCGGGACGGGTTTTGCTGGTGCAGAATAATCGCGGCCGTCGCACGCGCCGTCAAAGGTTCCACCTCACGGAAACGTGTTTTCCGCAAGGCCCGGGTCATCGAGGCAATCTCTTCGTCCATCAACGACCTCCACCCGTCCCGGCCCGGACCCTTCCGGGCCGCCGCCAGCTTGAATTCAGGGGTCAAGGGCCACGCGACCGTGACGTAGTGCTTCTGGATCAGGGTCCCGGCCGCTGTGAGGGCAAGGACTTCCTCATAGGACTTCACGGCATCAGGCAGCGCATCAGGGGCAAGGTTGTTCATCATCCACTGCTCCTGGAACGCCAGATCCGGGGGAAGAACCCGTGTCATGGGCATGATCTTTTTCGCCAGTGTTGACGCCGGCGCCCGGCTCGCGAGCAGCTTGCCGAACGCGATCTGGGAGGCCCGGGCGGACTCGGCACTCTCAATGCCGCGCAGCTGCCCCGAAACACTGAAAACCACGGACAGGTACGCGTCTTCACCGGAGGGGGCATGCCAGGCAATGCCCGGCGTCCGGGCACTCTTTTGAAGCCACCCCATGCCGTCGGCACCGTCAGGGCGTTCCCGGACGGCGTTCAGGATCCGCGCTTTCTCCTTGGCCCCTTTGACTTTCCCGGCCTCCGCCTGCGCGGCCTCCCACGCTTCCGGGGTGTAGGGCTCGAACTTGTCCGTGCCGTCCTTGATCCGCTCTTTGATCCGGATCCGGTCAGTGCGGCGCTCCAGCGCCGTCCCGTGATGGGTTGAGGTGGTCAACGCTAAAACAATCCCGCACCCGAGAACACCGACCAGCAGGCCGATGAAGCCGAAGTTCATCACCCCGAACAATCCCACGATGAAGAAAAAAGCCAGCCCAACAATCCGGGGACGTGAATGAGTCCTGCCGAAGAAGGACCGGTGCCCGGACTCACCACCAAGGACGCGCAGATCCTCACTCATTTGCGTACCCTTCCGACTGGTCATCAAGCTGATCCGTGGCCTGGTCCATCGCCGCGTGGGCAGTATCGGCGGTCTTCCCGGCAACCTTGTTCACCGCGGCGGCCGCCAACAGCGGAATACCCACCGCAGCACCCACACCCGTCGCGGAACTGGCCGCGCCGGCAGCGGCCATGCCCTCAGCACCGGCAGCTGCACCGCCACCACCAGCAGCAGCGGCACTGCCGCCGGCCCCCGCAGCGCCCTTCGCCGCTCCCTGGGCAGCGGCACCGCCGCCGGCGTCAGCGGCATTCATGGACGCCAGATGGTTGGAAAGGGCTTTACGTTCAGTTGCCGGGGCAGCCCAGCCCATCCCATCGGCCGTGTTGGTCGTGGCAGGCGCGCTATCACTGGCGCCACCGGAATTCCGGGCCATCTCACGGGCCTGGGTGGAATTAGCCGGCCCCGCCGTCGGCGCGCTGCCGCCCCCGCCATCACCGGCGGGACCGCCCTGCCCTCCCGCACCGGCCGGGATCACCATCGCGAACTTCATCAACTTCCACGGCGCAAGGCCAACGGCGATCATCGCGATGATCGCCACACCGAGCTGGACAAGGGTTTTCAGCCCGTCCGACCACTCAGCAAAAATGATCGACCCGGAAACCATCGTGAACGTGAAGCCCAGCAGGAAAAACAGCAGGGAGTGCATGGCCATGATGCCCACCCACAACACCGCAATACGGCGGCCGTGCCGGCGGTGGCCCTTGGAAACAATCCACACCCACCCCAGCGGGAACAACACACCCGTGAAATACAGGGCAACGAGAGTGACCACGAGGATCCCCAGCGTCATCACGAGCGCGACGATCATGAAGAACATCAGCCCGATACCGACGAACACGCCGCCGATCACCGCGCCCGGATTCACATCATCGATCATCTTCGTGAACGAGGTCACCGTGGTGTCGGCAGCCCCCGTGATCCCCCAGGCAATGAACGAGTCCGACAAGGCGCTGAAGAACTTAACAACAAACCAGCCAAGCATCGGCCCATACAAGGCACCGAAAAAGAACTGGGCCGTCTGAGGGCCCAAAGACTCCATCAGGTCCCGTGTGGACATCGTCCCCCGGGCGACCTTCGCGAACTGCACCGCAAGCAAAACAACCCAGACAAAGATCGCCGACGCGAAAGAAATCGCGTAAGCGTTCAGGAACCACTGCGCCGACAGATCAGGCTCCGTCGCGTGCGCCAACGCCGGCAACACATCATGCGCCAGCCCCTTCGCACCATCCTGCAGAAGCTTGAAAATATAGCCCGCAGGATCAGACGCGAAATTAGCCACATTCACGACCGCCTTCGCGGTATCACCAACAGCCCCAGGAACAGCAGCAACAGCCTTCGCGCCACCAACAACAGCATTTGCCGCGCCGCCGATTATGGTCGCTGCCACTCCAATTGGATCCGGTTGCCCGTTGTCGGCCAAGACAATCGCAATCAACATAGCTAGCATCCCCCCACGAATGACGTGCCCTGGCTGAATACCTGATCGGGCACGCGACTGGGTTCCATCTTTGAAATCTTCCAGACACCCGACTCCCACACGAGAGTGACAGTGAAGCTGACGCCACGGTTTTGCGGGTCAACAGCTGTCCCGTTGATCACGACCGTGCTGCCCACAGTTATTTGGGCCTGGTCCGCCTCGGCCGATTCAACGAAGTACTTCCCTTGGGCCATCGAAGTCGTAATGGTTTGCCCTGGCTGAGCAACAGGTCGTGCCGAAAAAGTCCCCGCCAGGTCCTTCATGTCCGGCGTAGCCTTCGCAGCTGCCATGGTCTTGCTGACCAGCCCTGAATCCCCTGCCGGAGGAAATGGATACTGTGCCTGCCAGCGAAGAAACGCGGCGGTGAGTTCGATTGCGCCGAGAGTGGTGTGTGGTGCTTTTCCTTGCGCGGCAATGAGTGCTGCAGCGGTCCGGTCCGGTCCGGCGAGGCACCCGTTGGCCAGGCCCGGACCCACCGGCGCAGACGTGGCGGTGGGAGTTGGATCAACGACTGCCTGTGGTGCGGGCCGCAGCGCATACCAGCTGGCCACGGCCACGACCAGGACGACGAGGATCGTAATGATCAAGGCTACTTTCAGCCAAGGCCCCGGTGTTGGTTTGGTGGTGTCCGGAAGTTCGGCGCTGCGGCGGCTCATTAGCCGACCACCGCGAGAATCGCGGAGACGATCACGCCAAGGGCCGCCAAACCAACCAGACCGATACCCGCGTTTTTGGCTTTCTTCTTGCCGGCGGCGTGCTGGTGCGGGTTGCTGTCATCGGATTTAGCCATCTCCTGAAACCCGACGGCAAGGTAGAAGATGGAAACCACGATGAGCGCCGCCCAGGCACCGGCGAAGAGTTTCTTCCACCAGGCATCGAACTGGACACCGAAGATGGTGAAGTTCGGGACGATGTTACCGATGGGGTTATCTATCGCCATCGGCAAGGCCACATGCTGGCCGATGACCTGAAGTGTTCCGATGTGCTCCGTGAGAGCGATTACTGCTGACATTGCTGGGTTCCCCCTCTAGTTCGGCCGACGGCCGCTGACGACAATTTGAAACTGATTGGCAGACAACATGGCGGGTGCTGCCAATCAGCGCTGGTTGATGGGGGGTTCGACGGCATCCTGCAACTGCACAATCAGGGCGGCCGCAATGCGTACCAAGGCGGCCCGGGTGGCCGGTGCCAACTTCTTGATCGTGATCGCGCCGCGTTCGGCCAGGTGCGCGTCGTAAGGAACCGTGAACATGCGGTTCTCGCCGATGCCGGTCTGATGCATAAAGTCCTTCACCAGCCGCTCGACCTTGTACTCGGGCCGCCCGTCCGAGACGCGCACGACAATCGCCCGCTTCGCGAGCTGGCGGAAGTGCGGATCCTGGTGGGACTCCAGGAAGTGGAACAACTCCACGGCCTCGCCCATCGAATCGGAGGCGTTCATCATCGGGACCAGGAGCGCGTCCGAGGTGGACATTGCCCCGGCAAATGCCGAGCTCGTGTAGACGTTCCCGGAGTCCATGGCCCGGATCGTGTAGAACTGATCGATCAGCGCGGCCACGGTCTCGACTGAGTCCTTGTCCAAGGGTGCCCGGCGGACCGGGCTGGACCCGAAGGTGTGGGCGAAGGAGGTCTGCGGGACGGCGTAGCCCTCCAGCTGCGCCTTCGTGCTCACCTTGGCGGCGTTGAGTACCAGTTCCCCGATACCGATGCGCTGCTCGCCTTCGGAGCGTCCGGCGAGCTGCCCGGGATCATCGGAGGCTTCCATCATGGCAAGGGAACCGCCGCGGATGGCGGCAATAGTGCCGCCGATGCCCAGCGTCAGCGGGGTTTTGGATGAGTTGCCCTTCTTGTTGGCCGCCGTGTAGGCGACGGATCCGCGCTGCCAGGTGGCCTGGCGGATGATCTGCTCGCAGCACAACAGCTCGGCGCGTTCCCGGCGTGCAGCTGCTTCGCCCAGGCCCGGGGCCAGCTTCGCGGACCCGCCCGTGAGCTTGTTCAGCCACCCGTTGAAACCGTGTTCGGCCGGGCCGTCCTGGTAGAAATCATCCAGCTCGTAGCCGCGCCCCAGCACGTAGAACAGGGACTCATCCCCCGCCGGGGCGGGGGTGGTAACCGCCGCAGTGACGGCCGCCGGAACGGCCGCCGGCTTCGCGTCAAACTCGCGCTCGAAATCCACCAAAGGTGCAGTGGACCCCGTCCCGGCTACTTCCTTTTTCTCGATTGAATCGGCGGGCTCCGTGTACAGCTCGGCCCGCCGTCCGCCACCAAAAGGCTCGTTATTTTGACTCATGATTTCCCCGTTCGATCAGAAATTTGACATCTTCCCCGGGCTGAAGTCCGGGGGTTCCCTTCCGGCTTATGGCAGCCGGGTTCATGCGTACCTCACCGCTGTCCACGCGTCCTGTGGCCACAACGGCCCGGCAGACTCGATCGTGAGTTCAATGTCCGGCCTGCGCACACGGAAGATCACTCCCGGCCCGTCAAGACCCACCGCGCTGACAGGGTGCAGGGTCAACAACCCTTCGCGGATAAGAGGACGGGTTACGTCCGCGAAGCCCTCACTGACCAAGGCGCGGCGGGCCACGTTGTCCGGGTAGGAAACAACGGCGCAGCGCCCGTCAATCAACTCGCGCACCCCGGCCATCTCCACCAGGGCCTTCAAGACCCGCTCCTGGGACGGGGTTACGCCCAGCGACTCAATCCACGCTAGGAAGAACTCACGCTCCCCCGCAGCACGGGCCACCAACTTCTCCGACAACGGCCACGCCGGACCAAAAGGCAAACCACCTGGCATCTGATACTCCCCCTACATCAACCAACACAGCTACCAACGACCACTGACAATCAGCCCGAATTAGTCCATTTGTTTGGCGGCTACGCGGATTATGCCCACAAGCCGCCACCAAACGCTTGTCACATGACCTCCATGAGACGCAACTCTCAAAAAGCTAGCTCCCTCCTATACCCCGAAAACCACCAAACCGTGACGTGTGGTGCTTGACGCATCCGGTACTGCCCTGTGGCTGAACCGTCACACCGCTCATCCCGCTATTCGCGAGCTCAGGTCAACTCCGCTACTCTCAGCCTAACCTATAATGTTCACATCAGGCTATCCATATAGGGTCGTATGAGGTTAACAAGGAAGGTCCGGCAGAATGGTTGTGTGCCCCGTGTCTATATGCCCCCGACGAGCCCCAACGACGAAACTCGGTCGGCCATGAGCGTCTTTCAGGTAGGCACGCTTCGCGCGGAGATAATCCGCGACATGGCCCTGCATCCAGACGGATCGACCACGCAGGAGATTGCAGAGCGGGTAGGAGTCATTGCCCAGCAGGTCTACCGGCACGTTCGCAATCTCAAGAACGAAGGCATCGTGATTACCCTCGGCCAAGGCATAGGGTACCGCCGTGGGCCGGTCTACGGGCTTGACCGGGCTGCTTTGGAAGCCAAAGCAGCCGCCTTCATGCGCCACCTTTTGGGTGAATGAAGCTTTGGTGCCAAATTTCCATGCGGGTCCGCGCCGCGACACGCCGACCCGCATGGAAATCCTCCCGTATGCATGCGGAGCGTGACAGGTTAAACCCCATGAGTACACAACCTGGACGCGTCCGTCAGCCTGATGGCCTCCACCTCGTGCTCTTGCAGGGCAGGGTGAGGCCAGAACGGCGGCACGCAGTCAATGCAGCGGCGGAGAACTCCGGCCGCTCCCTTGGCCTATACCTCGATGACCTCGTGCGGTACTTGGAAGAGAACGGCGGCTTGCCAGTCTTCCCCCGCCCCGCACCCCAAGCTGACGAGCTGCCTATTCCGGCAGCTTAAAGAGAAGGCCCGCACTAGGCGGGCCTTCAAAAGTATGCGTTCAGATCCTCATCTTGGCGGATCGCGATCTGAACTGTTCGAAGCTCCCTCTCACGAGGAGGCTCCCTTTTTCGTACCTTCGAACGAAAGGTTACTGCTGCCTATGGTACCGGAAGCAGCTTTCGCGTCAACGCATGCCCGGGCGAGTCTTGACCGGCAAGAAAAGCCCGGGCACGGCCCCCAGAGGCTCCAACTGGCCCCGAACCATACGCCGGCACTTGCCCAGGACATTGGTGCCCTGCGCCCCACAGGGACGGATCCGGCTCCCGTTCCGCAGACAGAGGACGAGAAGCCGGCGGCTGACCGCTCCAAGTGGCGGCGGGTGAACCGCAGGTCCGAACGGCGGCCGGACATTGTATTTGCGGCCGTCCCGGACGGCTCCCAGCGGGCTGCCAGAGCCTCCCAGTGGCTCACCACAGTGAAGAACCACCCGGACATCCTGGCAATGAACTCGCAGGGCCGCAGGAACCTGATCATCATCGCGACGCTGCTGCTGCCCGCCCTCGTAACGAGAACCATGACCACATCTCCCGGCTGGGACTACCTCATCCGAAAGGCTCTCGTCTCGGAAAAGACCGTCGAGAGGCACCTAAAGCGGCTCGCAACGCTGGGCCTTCTCGGCGTTGTAGCTTCTGGGCGCCTGGCAGGGTTCACTCCCAAGAGCAGCGGACAAAAGATCAACGAACGTGCCGTGTACGTCCTCTGCGTTCCACACGGCTTGGGGAGTGTGGATAAAAGTGACGGTCCTACCGTGAGGGAGTTACGTAGTAACCCCCTACACGCGCGCGAGACTTCGCAAACTTTGAAAGGAGCGGCTACGCCGCCGCAAATCCTTTCAGGCACCGCCCCAGGGGGCGTTGCAGCCCCACCACCGGGACATCGGCAGCACCCAGACTGCTCACTCCGGGTAACGCCAGCCGGGACATCCCGGGGGGCGTTCCGGAATGCTGCCTCGGTCGCCGTCCGCGAACTCATGCACCACTCCCTGGCGCTCCGGCATGCCCGTCCGGCATTCCTGGCATGGGTTTGCCGGCCCTTCTTCCTGGCCGGTTGGAATGCATCCGACATCAAGCACGCCATCGACAACCGCCCTGACAGCACCCGAATCCCCCACGACGCCGCCCACGGCGTCGCCCCCGAGAACCTGGCCCGCTGGGCACAGGAGCGTCTCTCACACTGGCTCACCCCCGACGGCACTCCCCTGCCGTCCCGGGACCAGCGGCTCGAAGCCGACCGCCGCCAGAAACGCGCCCAGGCGCAAGCCGCTGCGGTTCGGCACGCTGAGCGGCAAGCCCAGGCGGCAGCGCCCGCCCAACCCATCTCCGAAGAAAAGGCCCGCGCCCTGGCCGCGATCCGCGCTCTCCGCAAATGAGAAGCAAAACCACGCGCTGACACCCAATGTGGACCGCTTTGAGATTCATCCTCCGGTCTCCACCGGCCCACAGTGGGGACAGCGCAACGGATAAGTCGGGGCGGCTTGTGAAAAAGTGAAATATCCAACGATAAGTTTTTGCCGGCGCCACCGCATGAGGACTGAGGCAGTCAAGGGATTGTGGCAGATTCCATAGAGTTCTATACTCACAGCATGGGAAACACGCCTTTTAGAGATACAGCAAAAAAGATAAACAAGACTAAGGACTATCAGGACATGGCGCATGAGAGCGAGCGAGCGCGCTCTCATGGTTGGTGGAGGAACCTTGTCGAGTACGGGGCCTGGAACGGTCCAGGAAGCAACCGAGTCGCACCCCCCGACCCTCAGGCCATACCGGGAATCGCCAAGCTGTTCGGCACGACCGAGGAGCAGGTGCGCGCAATGGTGGCCGCCGACTGGTACCACGTGTACCCCGACACCGAGATTTCCGCTCGCGTGCAGCGGCTTGCCCCTTTGCTCGACCGTTTGACCGACGACGACGCTGACCTCGCTGAGAAGCTGGTACGTCGACTCGACGCTGACTTTCTCGAGCGGTTCACGCGTGGAGCCGACGCTGAGCACTAATACGGGTACTACAACTACCCCTTATAGGCGCGGTACCCCTAAAGGTGTTCCGAGCCGCCAATTTTATGGAACCTGTGGACAGTGGTCGAGAACGACCGTTTGTGATGCGCTCTCGAGATGAAATGTCCCGACCTGATTCAGTGGGACCAGATGCCTTCTTTAGCTGGCACGATCCCGATTGCCCAGCTTTCGCCGCTAAGCGTCACTGGACCTCTTGGGTCCGGTTCGGCGCCAACTACTCTCCACCCGCGCGGCGCGTAGTCCTCTTTGAGGCGTGCGATGCGCTCGGCCGTGGTCAGGGGGCCGAGAACGCCTCGTGGCTGAATAGTCGCATCGACGCACAGGCCGTCTCGACAGTTTTGGCTGCAGACATGTCCTGTGAGTTCGTCAGGAACCAGGCCAAATTTCCCTCTGGCACACGTGATGCACACGTACCGGACATCAGATCTTGGGTACGTAATGTCCCCTGATTCCGGAGGGGTGGGCCCAACGTAGCCTCTTTGGCCGTTCTCCGGAACGGCCTCGCACTGCTCGCAGACTGCGCCTGGCGGCCAACCAGTCTCGAAGCTACGACGGCCGTCAATCCAGATCAACGGATGTTGCCAGGAACGTACTGTCCTGAGGTCCCACGAAGCGCCCGGGTGAGTCATGAGGTCCATCGTAACGTGCAGGAAAAATCCCGGCGGAAACGGCTTATCGTTGGATATTTAACTTTTTCACGAGCCGCCCCTTTACGGCCAGCATGCGGGATAGGTGTGTTTTTTGCCCGCCAGATCATTGGGGTCAACCGAGCCGTCCTGGAGAAAATTTACCCAGGTTGTCGGACAGTCGTAAAACCCGGTGGTCGACGAAGTCTCCGGATACCCGGAATAACATTCATCCGCGAAAGGCGCCATGATGATGAGCTTTCCGTGTAAAGCGGTACATCCAGCCTGTTCGCGGGTGAGCGCAGCCTGGCGTGCGGCGGTGGCGTCAGTCAGAGCGGCTTGCTGCGACGCGTAGGCGGACGCTCTTGCATCCGCGCCCGACCGATATTGGTCTTGCTGGGTCGCTTTTTCGTCGCACGAGCGTACGTATGCCTGGGCAACACCGAGTGCAGCGGATGAGGAGGCCCCGACGTACTGCGACAGGTCTATCTGAAGCGAAACGTTCCCCTGGCTGTCCCCTGTTGCAAGGTAATGCAGCACTGCATTACCCAGGTCACACTGTGGGTGCTGTGCTGTGACTGGGCTGGACGTCGGCGCGGCCGGGCTGGCCGGCGGGACCGAAACAGGGACATGCGACGGCGTCGCGGCCGCCGTCGCTGTTGCGCGAGCGTTGGAGGTAGGCACCGGCTGAGAGCATCCCTCAAGAGCCATGACCGCTATCAGCCCGAGCGAAATGATGGCCGCCGCCCTCACGTTCCTCATTCGATACCCCCGCTCGAAGCTGGGGCCAGCCGTGCCCAGACAGCAGCCAGTATAAATGCGGCCATCCGGTTGCAACAGACGCATGAACAGGGCAAATCAATCAGACACCGTTTGTAGTCCCCCCGCCGGCCCAGAAAATACAAGGGACCGTGCGTAACGGTTGCCGCTTACGCCACCTTCGCAACGGGCACCTGCCTTAGCGATACACCCGGAGGCGAAGGTCTCCCCCCCCCCGGAACCGGCCCGCACGCTAAGGCCAGGGCTGATCCTTTCCGGTGAAATATCGGCGCTAACGTCGGATATTTCACTTTTTCACAGGCCACCCCAAGTTCCCCATGGTCCAAGCCATGGGCGGCCGTCTCCCCTGGTCGTTGTGGATGGGTTCTTTTCAGCCGGGACGACACACTCCGGTGTGCGGGGCTCGGTTTCGGAGCGATCACACCGTGGGCACGTGGCAGGGTTCCAAGGCGCTCAGGGGGCTACCAGCTCGGTCACGGGCGGTGATTGCCACAGCTGGCGACGGCGACAATCACCACCACCTTCCGCACGACCGCGTGATCCAAGCAATGGCAGATTCCGCTACTTCTGGAAAAGCAGAAATCTACATTCCAAGAAATCCGGAAAACTTCCTAGAAATCTCCTAGGGGGACTTGCGAAAAACTTCCTAGGGGGGGTAGAATAGAGATAAGAAAACAGCCCATCCCGAAGGAGCAGCCACCATGGCCACCGCCACCAAGACCCGCAAGACAGCCGAAGAGCGCAAGGCTCAGGCCGAGGCACTTCACGCACAGCTCACCGCGCAAATCGAAACCTTCACCGGCTCGGATGAGTGGATGAAGTTTCTGGCCTTCGCCCAGGCATTCCACGCCTACAGCCTCAATAACGTCATTCTCATCCTCTCCCAGTGCAACATCGCCAGCCGCGTTGCAGGCTTCCGCAAGTGGCAGGAACTCGGCCGTCAGGTCCGCAAGGGTGAGAAGGCCATCAAGATTTTCGGTTACAGCACCAAGAAGGTCACCGAAACCAACGAGGTCACCGGGGAGGACGAGGAGAAGACCGTCGTCCGCTTCCCCATCCTCTCCGTTTTCGACATCTCACAGACCGACGTCATGGAAGGGGCCGAGGACTACAGCAGCCCCGCCCGCCGCCTTATCGGATCCGATGATCTGGGCATCGTCGCCAAGGTCACCGACTTTCTGACCGCGCGCGGCTGGTGCGTCGCACATGAGGCCATCCCCGGCGAGGTCAACGGCTACACGACCACTGACGGCACGCGCCGCGTAGTGATCGATGCGAACCTCTCCCCCGCACAGTCAGCCAAGACCGCCATCCACGAGGCCGCCCACGTCATCTTGCACGCCGACGAGGACCACAAGGAATACGTGGCACACCGAGGCGTCAAGGAAACCGAGGCCGAGAGCGTGGCCTACGTCATGGCCGGAATGCTCGGCCTCGACACCAGCGCCTACAGCGTCGGATACGTCGCCGGATGGGCCAAGGCCGACATCGAAACCGTCAAGGCCACCGCTGCGAACGTCCTCCGCGCTGTCCACGAGCTCGCGGAAGCCCTCGGCCCCGGCAGCGACGACGAAGCCGCCTAGATCGGCCCCGGGGCGGCCCGGGAGGGTCGCCCCTATGAAAGGAACCAGCCATGAACCAACTCGAAGGCCAGGGCGAACTCTTCGCCATCGCGCCCGATCCATTGATCTACACCAACGGCGAGCACCCCACCCACTGCGTGAAGTGCCGCGAAAAGCTCACGATGGGCTACGAGAGCGCGGGCGGGAAGGGCTACCGCTGGGAGAAATGCCAGAAGTGCAGCCGGACCCCCGACCCAGAGTTCCGCCGGAAACTGCGGGAAGCAGTCCACGCTGCCAGCGAGGCAGCAGAGAGCGAATAGGGACCAGGAAGCGGCGGCCGAAAGGCCGCCGCCGGCCGAGCTTGCGAGGCCGGCGGTTCACGGCAGACTCCCGATGCTCCAGGCCTGCCGCAGCCGACTCGCCTGACGGGCCTTACACTCCCGGGAATCCCGCGGCCTGAGCGGTCTTGTTCCACTCGTTAATCCGGGAGCTGAGCATTTTGCTCAGCTCTTGCGCGGTGGTCGAGTGGAGGTAGTGGCGGACGCCATGGATCGTAACTTCAATGCATTCCTCCTGATCCTTTCCGGTCAGAGCCACGCCCACATGACCATGCGGCCAATCCTGCGCCGCTGTTGGCTCGTGGGTCTCAGTGACCGGCTCGCGTATCACTTTCACCTGCTGACGTTCGGCCTTCAAACGGCTTGCTTTCCCCATGGGGCTCCTTCTTGAGATTCGGTCTAGCAAAGTATCGCTGACAACCGGACAGCTTTCCCATGGTCCAGGCCTGGCGCTGCCGTCTCCCCTAATCGTTGTGGCCGGGTTCTTTTCAGCCGGGACGACACACATCGGCCGGACGGGGCCAGCGCAGGCACGGGAACCGTAGCGGGCCGCAGCTTCCAAGACGCTCTGGGGGCTCCAGCGGGGGGGTGCGGGCGGTGACAACCACAAGCTGCAGGGCGGCGACAATCACCACCACCTTCCGCACGACCGCGTGATCCAAGCAATGGCAGATTCCGCTACTTCTGGAAAAGCAGAAATCTACATTCCAAGAAATCCGGAAAACTTCCTAGAAATCTCCTAGGGGGACTTGTGAAAGACTTCCTAGGGGGACTAGAATGGAAGTATCAAGAGGCCCACCGGAGAAGGAACCAAATCATGATTCGCAAATGTATTGCCCTGGTTGTCCCCGCCCGACTCAGCGAAGAGGTCACGGCCAAGAGTCTGGACGTCCGCCACGGGACACTCCAAGCCCTTTACGGCCCACGCGATTGCATTGTCCGTGGTGACTGGCAGGCCTACGTCAGGGCCGACAATGGCGGCAACCTCCGCCCCAACGTGCGGGCAACGCAACTACTCCACGAGACAGGCCTATATCTGCCCGAGGTTGCAGGAAACGCGCTCTTCCTCGGCAGCACGGAACAAGGGTGGGCCACGGACGCTCCCGCCCATCTGATCCGGCTAGCAGAGCGCCTGTTTGATATGCGCCTGGTAGAGGCCGAACTCGTCTAGAAACCCAGAGGTGGCCGGGATCCCCGGCCACCTCTGATCCCCAAGGAGCCGGAGCTATGACCATCACTGTCTACACGATCACCGATGAAACGGGCCGTGAGTGCAGCAAGTGCACTGCTACGAAGAAGGCCATGGACCGCCGGGGGATCACCTACCACGTCCGGGAAATGACTCAGACAGACCGCGAGGCGTTCAAGAAGGCCGGCTACATGTCAGCCCCCGTCGTCGTCGCGGACGGCGATACCTGGGCCGGGTTCCGCCCGGACAAAATTCTGACTCTGCCCGGAAAGGAATCCTGATGGCACTGACCAAGGAACAGGCCGAGAAGATCCAGGGCCGGGGACGGATCGCCTCAACATCGTGGTGCTGCTCCGGTCCGTTTCCGCTGGAGGGCTGCCCTGATTGGCGGACCCACTGGCACGCGGATTGCACGGTCTGCCACTGGGCTGAGAACCCCAGGTTCTGGGGACCGATGCCGGAGGACGTCGCCTCGCTATTGATCGAACACCTGGACCAGGAACACCCACCGGCATGGACCCAGGAAACCCTTTTCTAAACAGCCAGAACGCGAAAGGAACCAAGACCATGAGTGAATTGGCCGGCCAGCTCGCACTCTTCGACACGCAGAGCTTCCCCACCATCCTTGATGCAGACTCCTACGAAGTCGCCTATTGCCCCGCGTGCCACTCCAATTGGGGCGCGGAAAACGCCCGGACCAAGCCCCGCGTTCAGGCCCGTCTGGACCAGGAACACGGAGCGATGGCGGACGGCCGCTGCGCCTACATGCACAAGCTCGCGATCACCGAACCGTTCTACACACTGGCGGAGGTTGCCGTGGTCCGCGCGGGCGGCTGGCCCTGCCCCTACCCAAGACCCAAGGGATTCGGAGGCCTGTATCAAATCCGTTCGTCTTAGCCGGCGCACCAACCCAAGGAGAAACATGCAAAACACCTACCTAGCCGAAGCCCGCGCACTTCTCACCGAAGTGGCCCGGGAACTCCCCGAGGATGCCACGGCGGCCGCCGCCATCAAAGCCACCATGGCGCAGGCATACGCAACGCTCGCACTGGCGCAGGAAGTCGCAGGCGCCCGCGAAGTAGACAAGGATCCCAACATCTCTTAGTTTTTCCTAGCCCCCCTTGTAATTGACATGCAAGGGGGGATAGAATAGAGTTATGAAGGAAATCAAAAGGAAAGACGCCGAAGCGGAACTGGCACGGGCCGGATGGAGCATCATTCGGCAGACGGGCAGGCATGACGTATGGGCCTCGCCGGACGGGACAGCCACCGTGGCTGTCCCCCGGCACCGGACCATCAGCCCCGGAGTCGTCCGGCAGATTGCCAAGGGACTGCCGACAACGCCGAGCGGCTGGCAGTAACCTTCCCGGTAGGGGCCGCAAGGCCCCTGCCGACCTACCGCCCGGCAGTACGAGAGGAAGAAATGACCATCAAGCGCGAGCTCGAAGCTGTAGCCCATAAAGAGGGCAAGTGGTGGATGATCCATATTCACGAGTTGGATCAGGTCACCCAGGCCAGCAGGGCGAAGGATATCCAGGACATGGCCACGGACCTTGCGGCCGCCGTGCTTGATCTCGACCCCGACGAAGTTTCGGTCAATGTCACCCTCCGAGCCCCTGATGAGGCCATGAAACGCTGGACACAGGCGCGGGACGACATTGAAAAAGCCCAGGAGCTTTCCGCCAAGGGAGCCGCGGAATCGCGCGCCGTCGTCGCGGAACTCAGCGAGCACTTCACCATTACCGAAGTCGCCCGCATGCTCGGTATCTCCACCCAACGGGTCTCCCAGCTCAAAGCAAAGAAGACCGCCGAAGCATAACCAGAAATCTACAAAACAAGATTTCTGCAAATCTGCCGAATCTGAACGGGAGCACGAGCCCATGGAAGACGAAACCCCTGAAGTGATCCGCGCAGCTGATGACGCCTATGAGGCCATCCGCTCGATCAACCACTTGACCATCACCCAGATCCATCCAGCTCCCACCGTGTACAGCGTCCTGGGCAATCTGAAGGGCGTGGGACATCTGCTGCCCCAGGCCTGCACCCAGCTGGCCAGATCCCTGGGGCGGTCACTGGATGAGTACGACGTGTACGAGGACGACGGCCGGGACCCCATCCAGAGCGTGGCCGCCGCCACGGACCATCTGACCAGGGCCGCCCAGTTGGCCGCCGAGTTAGGCGCTGAACTCGAGAAGGCCCAGAGCGCCATCTCGCGGCAGGGCTACCGCGAGACGCCGGCCCCCTGATCTGCAAGTCATTCCACAACCAGAAAGAGGCACACCATGGCACAGAAGATCATCCCCGGCGGCCCCAGCGCCCTTGACGTCGCGGGCAAGTCACCCGAAGAAATTGAAACCTACCGCCAGGAATTTGACGAGGACGTGACCTCCGTCAAAGATGCGATCCTCCGCCAGCTGGCCGCCGGCACCGACATAGGCGAGCTTATTTACCTCGCCATGGTCGACGCACAGCGGGAGGTGGCCGACGGCCATACGCTTCTGGAAAACCGACCTGGCTCATGGGAAGCCAGCGGACTCTCAACGCTCATGGGCAACGTGCAAATCGAGCTGGCAGCAGAAGGCCAGTAATCCAGAGAACCAGAAACCCAGAAATCTACAAACCCAGAAGCGTGTCTTTCCGGAAATGTAGATTGGAAGGAATATAGATTCGTCTTATGCAGGTACTAGCGATTTACTCAGAGAGCGGTGGAGTCACCAAGACCACCACCGCAGTATCGCTGGCCGTCATCGCGGCCAGAAGCGGCCGCCGGGTGACGCTGGTAGACCTCGACCCCCGGGCCGCCACCACAAAGTGGGCGCGAGTTGAGCCCGAAGAAGACCATCTCCACGTCGGCGCCATCCTCGCCTACGACGACTGCGAAGGCTACGCCGAAGAACTGGGCATTGTCGTTCCTACCTGGTCAGAGAACATTCGCGTACTCCCTGCTGCGCGCAGCGTAAGTAACCGCGAAGCGGAGTATGCCGACGGTGCCGAGTACAGGCTAAAAACGTCGCTGGTGGGCCTCGAATCCGATCTGGTGATCATTGACTGCCCCAACAGGCAGGGCGGCCCGCTCATCAAGGGAGCGCTGACGGCCGCGGATTCCATCGTCTATGCCTCAAAGCTCTCAGGCGACGGTGTGGACGGCGTAAACGGCGCACGGCAGACCGTAACCCAGTTCAAGAAGAACCTTGCCCGCATCGGAGCCACCCACACGCTGGACGAGCTGGGGATCATCGCGGCCGCCGTTGACGATCGCGTGGTGGGAACGCCCTCGGTCGAGCGCGTTTCCTTCGAGGATCTGGAAGAAACAGGACTACTGCTCACACCGACAGTGCCGAAACGGACCATCGTCGAGCAGGTTCGGCTGACGGGGGACTGGTACGGCGACTTCCCGAGCGGGCAGAAAGTTCTTGACGCCTACACCGAGCTATCTAGGAGAGTGATCCGATGAGTGACAAACCTGATCTGAGTAACCGCCGCACCAGGGCACAGATCAAGCCCGCCCCGGATGAACACGTGGACCCCATTGAGCCACCACACACAGTGCAGCCGGCCCCCTCCAGGGCAGCCGACAAGGCCAAGCCCGCAGCTGCGCCACGGGACCTCAATCTCCAGGTCAGCGACGAAGTTTTCGAAACAATCGACTTCGCCAAGTTCAAGACCAAACTCACCAAACGGGCCATCGTGGAACAAGCAGTCCTGGCCCACTGGGCCGAGTACCGCCAGCAGTAAGCCACCTCTCAGCCGTCGATAGTTCTGGCGGCCGCCAACTAGGCCACACGTGTCCTGTCAGTCGAACAGGTAGGAGAGCTGGTCGTTGTGGATGTACCTGATCTCATCGGGCGCGTCGAAATCGAGGTCGCCTGAGACGAGGATGCAGTCCTTATCGCCGTCCCTGCTGAATATGTCCGGCATCCGGGTCTTGAAGGCACCCGCAGCGGCGAGGAACTGGACAAAGTGCTGTTTGCCTGGCGCCGTCGTCGTACCTAGATTGACCTTGCGACCAGTGGCCTTTTCACGAAGGCGGAGGCCTACGTGGCCCGGCTCGGTTTCGTACTCTTCGATGTAGCATTTCGTGCTCTTGGTCTGGCTCATATCTGCCTAACTATGGGTTGCGCTTTGGATCGATTTATCTGTGTCCTCGCTCCATACCCTAAGCCGAAGGCTTGGCGGGGATGGGCAGTCCGTTGTCTCTCAGTCTGTCCAGCTCTTCGTGGGCGGCGTGGTCCAGGCCCTCGCTCTTTACGTCGTACCTAAGCGCATCCACCACGGTGGCATGAAAGTCTTCATAGTCGGGTTTTGCTGATGGATTGCTGTGAGCCATAGAGGCAGAGTACGCGAATCCTGCCTGCCGCACCGGGGAGTTATAGGTGTGCCGTATAATGGCGGTTTCCCCGAGTCCCGCGCTTATGATGCGACACGCCGTCGGGGGAGCGCACGGAACCGTTGCGCGAAACCCTTTTGCATGTTTCAGCCGCCCGTAAGCCTATGTGCAGGCTCGCTCCGTCAGCCGATGTGTTTTCGGATGACGATGCGACGGTACCCTTCCGGAACGAGCTCTGTGGCCTTGGCCAGGGCGTCTTCGTACGAGGCGCCGGTGGCGCTAACGCGGCTCTGCTCGCCCTCCGGGCTCTCGATGGTCAGTTCAACTTCCACGCAATAAGTCTGCCTGATTGGTTATGACATCTGGTCCCGGGGTTGCGCTCAGGCGACGGGGGTTCCAATTATGACTCTCAGTGCTGCTGGAAAGGGACGGCTCGGCGCCAGTATGCAGCTTCGGCGTTCGTGAGGATCTCGTAGATCCTCTCGGCTACGTACTTGCCCAGGTAGGGCCGCTCCTCGGGAGTCAAGGATCCCAAGGACTCGAGCGCGGATGCCAGAAGGACGTCATCGTCAATGGATTCCTCAACCCATTCCTTGACGCCGTCAGCGGCCAGATCCTCCCACGTGTAGGGGGAGGTGGCTATGGCTTCGCGGACGGCGGCGAGCCGTACCCGGGTGTCGTTGTTCCGGGACTTTGTGTAGAGGCGTGTCTGGTAGGCGTCGGAGGTCACGGACATCAACGGCGCCAGGGCGAGCGGGCGTGGGACGGCATGAGCGTCGGTGACCTGGAACCGGGTCACGGTGGGGTGGCGGTGGTGCAGTTGTTGGCGGATTTCCCTGATGCGGTGGCCAAGACGGGGCGCACCGGCGGCCGGGGCATGGATGCCTTGGTCGCCGCCTTCGATTTCGTTACGTGGTGGCATGATCTGCCTCGTGCGTAGGGCCTGTGTTTGCGCCTTTTCCTCATGGTATTCCCGGTCCTGGATGTATTGAAGGGCGCGCACGTTGCTTCACATCCCGTCCCGGATTCCTCGCAGATCGGTCAATGGAAGGGGAGGTGGCCCGGGACCTGCACATCGTCCGGGTCCAGTTCCGGACGTACACGGAGCACCCGTAAAGGATGTCGGAAGGCCCTGCCTGACCAGGCGACGTCGGCGGACACTTCGACAACGATCGGCTCCACCAGGGTCAGGCGGACCGGGTCCCTGTCCTTGCTGAACCTGTCCAACAAAGAGGCCGGGATCTCCTCGGGCCACGGATGGTTCCTGACCGGCGGCCGCAGGTATCTGCCCAGGTTCCTGGACGCTGCGGCACTTAGGACGGTGGAGCGGCCGACGACCCACAGCCGGCCGTTCATCGGCAACCCTGCAACCAGGGTTGAAGGGCGATTCCGGGGACCTGTCACGCCGGCGCAGACGATGTCCAGGACCTGTCTGTGCTTAACCTTCAGCCAGATCCGGGACCCCTCGTAGGCTTGCTCCGAACGCTTGAGGATTAGCCCTTCCATGCCTGTCGATGGCAGGTCCCGGAACCACGCCTCAGCAAGGTCCCGGTCCGTTGTGACGGGGGAGAGGTTCAGCGGCGGAGCCCAGGCCCGGGCGAGTTCCTCCAGAAGCTCCCGGCGCCGGGACCAGGGAAGATTCCTGATGTCGTGGCCGGCGACCGCGAGGAGATCGAACGCCACATACGACGCGGGCAGTTCCCGCACCATCCTGGCGAGGCCTGTGTTGGAGGCGACCAGGCGCCGCTGCAGGGCCTCGAAATCCAGCCGCCCCTGCGACCAGAGGACGGCCTCACCATCGATCACACAACCTGATGGCACCTGCTGCTCCAAAGCCGAGACGAGCTCGGGTAGGTAGCGCGACAAGTCCTTGCTCTGCCTCGACCACAATGACACCCCCCGCAGATCCACCAGAGCGCAAGCCCGGAAGCCATCCCACTTGGGTTCAAAAATTAAATCTTCCGGCAAGGCTCCCGCCGGCGGGATGGCCTCCACCGCTTTCGCCAACGCCAGGGGGATAGGAGGATGCAGCGACCGTGGCACGCTCTCAGCCATGGCGTCAGTGTAGGCCCGCGCACCCGGGACGTCAGCGCATCCAAGGGGTGGACCCAACTACGCCCGCTGTCGCAGTCAGCTTAGCCGCCGGCAATGACAGCGGCGGGGGAGCGGGGCGTCAGGTGTCGGTACAGAGTCGTGCGGTTCAGGCCGGTCTTGGCGGTTATCTCCCGCATGGAGGAGTCGGCCGCCCGCAACAGGGCGGCGTGTTCAAGGTTGTCCGCATCGACCAAAGGATGCGCTGCCCGTGCGCCGGTTGAGGACCAATGCTCGGAAGAGTCACGCTTAGACATCAGGACTTCGACAGCGCGGGCTTACCCGTTCTCGGGCCTAACGCCCTGGTCAACGAGGACATGCTAACGCTCAGCGTCTCCGAAATCTCCTGAAGCTTCTTTCCTTGGCGCCGGAGGTCCCTGGCGGCCTCAAGTCTGGCCGGCGTCATCACCCGGGGTCGGCCGCCCAACCGTCCCCTGGCTTTCGCCGCTGCGAGACCGGCCCTCGTACGCTCCGAAAGACGGGAGCGCTCGTACTCGGCCAGAGACGCGAACATGTCAAAGATCAACTTTCCGTGCGCATTCGTTGTATCCAGCCATGGCTCGGCCAACGACCGAAACGCTATCCCCCGCCGCCCAAGGACTGTCACAATGTCGGACAGGTCCGCTGTGCTGCGCCCTAACCTGGTTAGGTCAGCCACGACCAGGACGTTCCCTGGCTGAAGGTGTTCCAGACAGTCCTGCCACCCCGCTCGAGCCTGTGTTGCACCCGAGGCATGTTCCGTGAACACCTTGATAGCTCCGGCACCAACGAGTGCATCAACCTGGGCATCCAGGGACTGCCCGCGGGTGCTGACCCGGGCGTACCCGATGATATTCCGACTCACAGGACCAACCTTCTTCTCGGCACCGCGACAAACACGTCAAAAACCGTCCATCACCGACTCCGAATGCACTAGATACCGGGAACGGGTTCTGACTAAAAATACGTCCCAAAGCCCGCCATTTTTGGGAAGTTTTCGGCAAGTCGAAAAGACTAGTCAGAAATGGTCGTTTTTGACCGATGTCAAGGCGAGGGAAAGGGATTCGAACCCTTGACAGCTTTTACACTGCACCGAATTATCAGTCCGGCGCCTTCGGCCACTCGGCCACCCCTCCGCGCATTGCGAGGTGCTGCGCCAAGAAAGGGGCAGCTCGGATAGCATTTCACATCACAACAGGAGAGGGAAATTGCGACGTGGAAAGATTCAGCAAGAGAAACCGTTACGGCAGCAGCAGGCCTAGGACTCTGGAAGAGGAAGCTCCCCGGCGGGTTCGTTCCGAGCTTCGGGACATCTTGATCGACCGACTGGGTGCTGTAGGTGCCCACAAGAGGATTTGCGATGTCATGTACTTGGATGATGAGGGCGTCTTCAGTGCTGACTGGGCCACGCCGCGAATCAAGGAGAACCTCGATGACATGGATTGGTTCCGGGTCTATGACTTGTTCGAGGAAATGGCTGAGGGTCTGCACTACGGCCAGGAGAGTGAGTACCACGATGCAGTTAACGCCGCGTTTGCTGAGGCAGGCGTTGTGTACGAGCTCCGCGACGGGGTTGTGGAGAGACTAGACGAAACTGGCGAAGCTCTGGGGGTTCGTCATGATGAAGACGCGGCGTTGAGTGTACTGACTGGGCCGTTCAAGCCAGTTCAAGAGCAGTACCGGAAGGCCCTGGACGCCCTCCACGGACGCCCCGCTGAACCGAAGGCAGCGATCCGGGAGTCACTGAACGCAGTTGAGGCGGTGACACGAATCATTACGGGCAAAGAGAAATCGCAACTCGGCGAATGCATAACGGTCATCTACGGCAAGGACGCTGAGGACCACCACAAGGCCTTAGCCCAATCCCTCAAGAGCCTTTACGGCTATGCCAGTTCGATTCCTGGAGCGCGGCATGGGCAGCACGCGGATGTGGAAGTCAGTTTCGAAGAAGCCCTTCTGGCCGTTCGCATGTCCGGAGCCGCGATTGCCTTCCTAATCGCGGAGCACTCATCCTCCAGAGGCGCCGCGGCTACAGATATCACCAAGGGGCGTTTTAAGCTTTGAGTGCGGAATCGGCTTATCAACGGGGGTTAGTTTTGGGACAATCCGGGACAGGCAGTTACGCGGTACTCCGCGGATTCGGATCCAGTGCTCAAGGTGCCGGTTCAACCAAAACTTTCTGAGATTTCCGCGACACGATTCTGCCCGTGGCCGCACTGTATCCGTAGGGAGGGGTATGTCAGTTATTGGCACTTCCGCCGGGGGAGCTGCGAAGCAGCTGCTCCAGGCACGCCTCGTAGCCGGCCATCACCTCGTCAAAAGAAGATAGCTGCAAGCCGCCGTAGACGGCGGCAGCGTCGAGCGCATCGGGTAGCTCCTCATCCACGGAACATAACAGGGGCTCGCAACGCAGCCCGTCCCATTCGAGGGTGGCCAGACTCCAGGGATGCACCGGCGGGGAGACCGTGATACCGGCGCATTCCAGCGTGTCGGCAAGAAGGTTGCGGGTCACAGACCGCCACGCCGCGAGGAAAGGATCCCTGAGCATCTCGATCCGTTCGTCGTCCTTGCCGTCATAAGCAAGGAACAGGTCCTCGGACAGTGCGTCCCACTCTTCGGCGGACCGCACGAGCAGATGGGCGGCCCGGACCCGGGCGGAAATAGTTTTCAAGAACGGCATGCGCGCCCCTTCGCGATGATTCGAGCAGTCTCTATTCTGTACCACCTGGCACGGATGCCCGGCCGGTGCCAGGGCAAAAGAATGTCCCGCCGGAATGGGGGGTACCGGCGGGACTGCACTCACAGTACCAACAATGAGGGACAAAACGGTGTTCGTGATTCTCGCAGACGGCACCGGCCTTAGCTACAGCTGGGAAGGCGAGTTGCTGAGCCAGCGACAGCAGGACACCGGCAAGGAAGTCGTCCCGGAAGACCGCTACAAGCTCACCGCTGAATGACTCGTTTCAGGGCAAGATACCGCTGCACTTCGTCGTGCCTTGGTGCCAGACTTCGGCTGTGGAGGAAAAGAAATTCTGGGAACCGCCGCGTTCGAGGAGGTCAGCACCTGTGGTGCCGCCGGTGGACGCGGCAGCTCTGGAAGGGGCCGTGAAGGCCAAGGAGCCGCTGCCGGTGTTCGTGGTCCTGGACTACGAGAACGGCGAAACCCGCGAGGTCATGGGCTTCGCGTACGGGTGGACGAAGACGCACGTGCTGGTGTCGGTGCCGTGGCCGATGGATTACTACGAGGGCCGCAAGGAAGTTTGGGTGGAGGCGTCCAGGGTTCGCCGGCGGAAGATCGACCGGCGGTGGTGACTCGCGGCGCCCTTGCCGTACTGCTGCTGTGCCGCCTGCTTGCGCGGTGATTAGCCATGGCTGGGATGAGTCCATCGTGCGCCCACTGCTGAACGGTCATGATCCGGAAGCGCCACTGTTCTAGGGCTCAGTGCACGAGAGGCCCCACGCCGCACTTGGTGAGCGCGGGGCCCTGAGTGAGAGGTATATGATCGTCGGCCGGCCGAGCGTTCTTATACTCGTGGAGCCTTACTCGTTGGCCTCTTGTCCGGCTTGTTCTGTTTCGGTGCCTACGGCGTTGGTTGAGCCCTCGTCGGCTGTCGTCTTCTCATCAGCGATCAGACGATTCAACGCCGCCGTCGTGAGGCCCAGTCGTTGAGCCACGTTGGCTTTCGGCTCCTGGGTGGCGATCATTTCCTTGGCCGATTGCTTCAGGGACGCGTTGAGTTCCGCAACGATCTTCTTGGCCTTCGCGTGAACCTCATCGATCTTCCTCTGGGTTTCCTCGCCCACGGCATGCATCTGCGCTTCGGCCTCGAAGTACCTTTCGGACAGGTCAAGCAGCGTCTGGTGACGTGTGGCGAAGTCAGCTGCCTTCTCCAGAGCCTTCCGGCGAGCTTCACTGGAAGCTGCTGACTTTCGTAGTGCTGGCATGGCATCCCCTTCGAGTGTCCGGCGTGAACCTCAAGCCTAACCCGCAAGGGACGCGAGGACCCCCAACACCCTAACGGGCCTCCGGACGCGGGGGACCCCCGCGTCCGGAGGCCGGGACGGCAAGGGGCACGGTTGCACACAATCGAAGTCGCACCGTCGTTCCGTTCGTTCCTCTCTCCACAACGCCACACCTTCTCATGTGCACAACCGCTTGAACGATTTCAAGGACCAATATTCAGTTCCCGAGAATGTTCGTTCCTCCCATTTTTGAATTCTCGAAAACCAAATATCTGTCACACCTCATGCATTATTAATGTTTGAGGGTGGTCTGGGCTATTCTTGTGCGGTGATGACCCTGCACAAGCTCAGTGCCGGCGATGGCTATACCTACTACACCAAAGAGGTGGCCAGCGCCGATGAGCTACGCCAGGGCGGCCGCCAGCTGGGGGACTATTACACCGTTGAGGGGAACCCTCCGGGGCAGTGGGTAGGCAACGGCATTGATGCTCTGGGTGTTTCCGGCGAGGTCACGGAAGCCCAAATGGAGGCCCTGTACGGGATGGGCCTGCACCCGAATTTCAAGCAGATCGTGGCCGAGGAAATCGCCAACGGTTCCACCGAACAGGCAGCGAAGGCGAAGGCGAAGCTGGGGCGGGCAGCCTACCGATACAGCCAGGGCGAGCCCGAATTGGCGCGGAAGATTCAAACGTCCTACGCGGACATTGAACGCATCAACCACCGTCCGGCAAGCGCTGATGAACGGCGCATCATCCGTGCCAGAGAGGGTGCCATCGCCTTCCGTGATGCCAAGGGCAGAGACGCCCGGGATTCGGAGGAACTGGGCAAGTTCATCACCGCAGCGACGAAGGCGCCGCAGCAGGCTGTCTCCGGTTATGACCTTGTGTTCTCCCCGCCGAAGTCCGTCTCCACGCTCTGGGCGCTGGGAGACGAAGAGACACGCAAGGCCATCGAGAAGGCCCACGATCAGGCCATCAAGGACACCCTTGGCTATCTTGAGCGCGAGGCCATCGCCACCCGCTCAGGGGTGAACGGTGTCGCGCAGATTGATGTTGAGAGCGGCCTGATAGCTTCCAAGTTCCGGCACTATGACTCACGCAACGGTGACCCGCAGCTGCATGATCACGTGGTGCTGGCCAACAAGGTCAAAGGTGCCGATGGGAAGTGGCGGAGCATTGACGGTTCGCTGCTGTACAAGATGAACGTGGCCAGTTCGGAGCACTATAACCAGCGGGTCATGGGCCACCTTCAGGCAGATCTTGGGGTGAAGGTCGTTGCCCGTGAAGTGACACCTGGGCAGCGCCCGGTGTTGGAAATCGACGGCGTTGACGCCTCGCTGATGAACCTCTATTCCAGCCGTAGTACGGACATCAAAACCACCGTGGAACGCCTCAGCGCCGAGTATGTTGCGGCGAACGGCAAGGAACCGGATCAGAAGACCCGCATTGCCCTGGCACAGCAGGCCACCCTTGAAACGCGGCCGGCCAAGAAGAGCGCACGCGCCCTCTCGGCACTGAGGGAAGAGTGGAAGCAAGACGCGGTAGCGGCAGCCGGGCAGGACGTCGTTGAGTCACTGACCGCAAGGGTCACCCGCCGGGCAGCAGCGCAGGAAGCGCCAACCCACGGCATTGATGACGCGGTCAAAGCAGTCATGGAGCGGGTGAGCGATGACCGGGGAGCATGGGGGAAACACCATGTGGAGGCAGAGGCGAAGCGCTGGGTTTCCCACCACATGCCCGGCCATCTCCTTTCCGATCAGACCGTTTCGGCCATCGTCGATTCGGCCCTGACAAGGCACTCTCTACGGATCACTCCACCGAGCGCCCACGGGCATTTCGAGCCCCTGACCCGTGCTGATGGCAGCAGCATTTACGAGAAGCGCGGCACCGTTCTTTACACCTCCGAGAAGGTTCTCTACGCCGAGGACCGGCTGCTGTCGGCGGCACGCACACGCGTCATCCCGGCCGCGAGTGTTGAGTCTTTTGACCGTGCCCTAGCAGCTCATCAGGGTGCCCTCGATGAGGGCCAGCTGCGCCTGGCCCGCGAGTTCGCGACCAGTGAAAAGCTCCTCCTGATCGGCACCGGCCCGGCAGGGGCGGGGAAGACGACGGCCCTGCGCCTGGCGGCGAACGCGGTCCGGGAGTCCGGCGGCCGAGTCATCGGACTTGCCCCATCGGCCAAAGCGGCAGCTGTGATGGGCGAGGAAATCCAGTCCCCGGCCCACACCCTTGACGCGCTGCTGGCTAGCTACCGGCACGGACACAACGGGGAACCGACGCGCGATGACATGCGCCTGGGTCCGGGGGATGTGTTGATCGTTGACGAGGCCGGAATGGCCGGCACGGCCAGCCTGGCCAGCGTCACGATCCTTGCCGAGCAACAGGGTGCGGTGATCCGGTTCATCGGAGACACCCGGCAACTTTCGGCCGTGCAATCTGGCGGTGCGCTGCGGGCCATTGAGCATGAAGTCGGCTCCGTCGCCCTGGAGGAAGTGCACCGCTTCAGCACGCCGGGGGAGGCTGAGGCGTCATTGATGCTGCGCGAGCCGGCACCGGCTGAGGCAGACCCCTTCACCTTCTACAAGGCGCAGGGACGCGTTGTAGCCGGTGACCAGGAGTTTGTTGCCGGGGCGGTGTTCTCCGCATGGCAGCAGGACTCCGACGCCGGCAAACACGCGGTCATGATTGCCGGTGACACTGCCACCGTTGCGGAGCTCAACGCCCGGGCACAGGCATACCGTTTCCAGACGGGTGAGGTTGGCGGTACCGAGTCGGTGGCGCTCAGAGACGGTCTTCACGCACATGCCGGCGATATCGTGGTGAGCCGCCGCAACGAGCGCAAGCTCAGCCTGAACCGTGGCAAGGACTGGGTGAAAAACAATGATGTGTGGATCGTTGGTGCGGTCAACGATGACGGATCACTGACCGTTCAGCACACCGTCCACCAGGGCAAGACGACGCTGCCGGCGGACTACGTCACGGCCAGTGTCGAGCTTGGCTACGCCAGCACCGTGCACCGTTCCCAGGGCATCACGGCCGATACCACCCATGCGATCATCACCGACTCGACCTCCCGGGAGCTGGCCTACGTTGCCTTGACCCGTGGACGGGAAAGCAACCAGGCGTATGTGGTGACCGGGGACGGCCAGCACATGGACGATGTCCTGGCCACCGTCGCCGGCGCCTACGACTCGAACCTCTCCGCGCACGAGATGATCCGCACCGCCCAGAGCGAAGCGAACAGCGTCCTGGCCCTTTCGGCCCAATACGTTGACGTCGATGACAAGGCCGAACAGCTCCGGGCGGCCGCCGTGATCCGTGAAGTCCTGGGAGAGCGGGCAGAGAAGGTCATCGGCAGTGAATCCTTCGGCGCCGTCGCCGCAGGGCTCCGCCACGGCGAGCGTGAAGGGTGGAGTCCTGAAAGGCTCCTGGGGATCACCGCACAGGAACGATCCCTTGCCGACGCGGACGACGTCGGGGCCGTCCTGTCGTGGCGCATGGAACGGGCCATCGAACGGGGAGCCGCTCTAAGCGAGTCCAAGGCAGCACGTGAGCTGGCACCGCTGGCAGATGACCAGGTCCGCAGCATGCTCGCCGTGGCCACCAGGGACAAGGAAGCTGCCATGGGACAGCTGGCAACATTCAAAGGGCTGGAGGTTCAGGGCACGGACTGGCAGCGGCGCACCTTCGGGCACCTCTCCGATCAGGACTTGCACTCCCGGATTTCCGTGATCCGCGCGGACGCCACCGACTTCCAGAACGACGGAGACAGGGAGCAAGCCCGCAAAGCATTCCAGCAGCTGCGCAGGCTCGGTCAAGAACAGGCCATCCGCGAGGGTCAGGACGAGGGACAACGCGCCGTCGAACACATGGAGCGTGGCGAAGGGACCGTGCGTCCCCAGTGGAGCGCTACGACCCCGACGGCTCCCGAGCTCACGGCGGAACTTCGCCGGGCACGGGCCAGGGAATCCTACCTTCAGGCCGAGCTGCGGATACGCTCCCGGATCCCGGCCGTGAAAACAGCGGCCCCCGTGGCGCCGGACACTCTGCCGGCCTGGATTGCCCCGGCCGCGACTCTTCAGGATCCCTATGTGCCGGAACGTTGGCGCGATGAGCTTGCAACGCGACGGGCGTTCCTTGAATCCCGACTAAATGAACGAGGCGCTGTACTGGCCCTGGAACCGCCACAGTGGGCGGCAGCTCTCGGGCCTGTCCCGTCCACGGACGCCGGATATCAGCGGTGGACGCGGATTGCCGCGCAGGTTGACCTGTACCGGCAACAGCACAACATCCCTGCCACGGAACCGAAAATCCTCCCAAGCGAATTGCTGAAGAAGGCGACCGGCGCGGAACTCGCGCGGGAGGTGATTGCCTTGCACAAGGCCACGGTCCTGAGTAACAAGCCCCTGGCCCCGGCTGAACAACTCGCGGACGCCGCCCTGGCAGCACGCACGCCGGTCCCCGTGTCCCAAGCGCAGAAAGCAAGTGCCCTGCTGCGGGAACGCCGCGAGTACGAGGAGAAACTAAGCCCCGAGGAGCAGCAAGCAGCCCGCATGGAACGCCTCGCGGCCCTGACTAAACGACAGGGTGAGAACACGGATACCCCTGGCCCTCAGCACGGGAGCACAGAGAAGGAAAGCACGCTGGAGAAGATCCGCCGCATCAAGCGGGAACGGGAAGAATCCGCCCGACGAAACCGGCGCGAGGAACCAACGCTCAACCGGGACGATGACACGCACTGGGAACGGTAGGACACCCACCATTTCGGCCCATTTGAGGGGTTAGAGCGTCCACCGGCACAGCAACGGGGGGTCGCCGTAGCGGAGGTCGGGCTCCGGGCGATACCTCGTTGTCAATTTCTTTGGGGCCAAAGAACGAAAGTCGTCAACAGAGTTTCGATGACCACGTGGGGAGCGGCGTTCGCTCGGAGGTACTCCTCGAAAGTCATGACGTCCCGCACAGTCTCATTGCTGTTCCTTGGCGTCCCGTTTGCCTCGAACTTGTCGAACATCCAGTACCCATCACGCGTGTACAGGTCGACTGTGAAGCCGTTGTTGGGGACCCGTATCTTGAATTTCTCGTTGGCTGAGGCTGCCCCAGTGTCTATTAGCTGCGTTGAGAACCCGCGGCGGTTGAGCTCACGAATTACGTTGTTCATCGCGGTTTTCCAGAGGAAGTTCCCGAGCCCCATTGTTGCCTCCAGTGTGCCTCTACTTCACGCAGAGCAGCGTTGGATTGCATCCTAGTCGTCGCGTCGTCGGGTTGGAAAGGTCTTCTGGCCGGTCAGTCCGAGGAGAATCTTCGCCGGAACTCACCGGTTATCTCTTACCACTACCCAACTGCCGAACGTATCTCGGCAAGGGCAAGGCTACCCTGCCGGCCCCTCTGAACGGATGGGGTTGGCGTACTCTGACGTCCGTTTTCTCATGCGCCCCCGGTTGGGTCACGAGATGTGCGAGAGGCCGGCCGGCGGGCTACCCGGTCCGTCGCCGGCGCACGATCCAGTGCCGGCGGCGTTCGCGACGCTGTAGGCGGTTGTGAGGTCCGCATTGAGGCTGTCGATGGCCGTATTCGTCGTGGCGACGCCCTGGGAAACATGCTGTTGCGCCGTTGCGATTGCATCGCTTGCCCCGTTCGTTGCTGGTAGGCCGCCGGACTTCAAGGCAGCCTCTGCGCTCTGAACGGCCTGGATGTCGGACCGCACCCCGTTTATCGCTTTCTGTTCCTGGTTCACGTCGTATGAGGCGCTCGACGTCACGTCATAGCCGACAACCGACCTTGCGTCGTAGTCGACCACCCCATGGATGTTGTAGCAGTTGTCGCCGTTGCCGTTTGCGGCATCCTGGCGCTCCTTCTGCAGGTCACTGTCCGCCTGAGCAAGGTCGCGGCGGACGGTCTTGGCGTTCGTGAAGTTGTTGTTGTCCGTCTCGAGGGACTTCAGGGCATCTTGAGCGGTTGCCTGGACGTTGGCCTGGGACTGCCGTTGCTGCTCTTGTGTGTCCGCGTTCTGTGCAGTCTGTTGAAGCTGGGCCAGGGCGCTGTTGTAGTCGGCGGCTGTCGCCTGACGGTAGGTAATGGCGCGGATGCTTCCATCTTCCTGGACCACGTTGAGCGCGAGGGTGTCACCGGAAAGGACGCCCTGGTCGGTGTGTCCATTGATGTCGAGCGTGAACGCGGTACCGTTGATCTGGCCGTAGATCCGGGTCGTCGACGTGCTGACGGTCTGGTTCGGGGGCGTGCCGTTTGCGGTGACGCTGAGCGCGGTCCCGCTGAAGCGCCCGCTGCCGTCTGCCTGCCACTGAAGGTAGGTGATCGCACCCGGTCCGGTGTTGAGGTAGCCGACCGTGCCCGGCACCTGCACTGGTGAGCTTGGTGGTGCACCTGTGGCCGTTCCGGTGATTGCCGTGCCTTGGCTGCCCGTGCTGGAAACAGAAGAGTGGTCGCTGCCACAGGCTGTCAGCGCGGTGGCCGCGATTAAGAGCAGCAAAGCTAGCGTCGGTCGGGAACGCATCGGTGATTCCTCCTGGCCGCGTGACGCGCAGAAACTCGAACCTCAGTGAAACACGCAGTTGCTTCCAGCGCTAGCCCACACGTCTGGGGTGTGCCGTGGTCGAACGAGGGGGTGGAACAGGATACGCCTTAAAGGGGCAGTGCTTAGTTGTCGGTGGGTAGGGTGTTGATCGCGGATTGACGGTCGGCTGTTGTGGGGAGGCTGTAGCGGCGGGTGGTTTCCAGCCGGGAGTGGCCATGAGTTCGGCCCCGACACGGAAAGAGCCGGTGAAGTCACCAGCTGATGACGGGGCTGGGTATGTCATCCCATTCCAACCTTGGCGAGCCGTCCGGGTAAGTTCCTTGGCCTTCTCGCAAGTTGTCAACCAATCGTGCGTACAAAAAGGGGTTGTGTCCGCACGTGATCTGCCCCGTCCAAGTCACCCGCGTCTGTCCGCTTCCGTCATCTTGCCTAGGTAGCGACCCAAATACGGCCTTGTAAGGATTCTCTGCGGGGGCCACCATGAGGCGCAGCATTTCAGTTGCGCAGTACTGGTTCGTCGAATAGATCAGCTCGACGTACTGGCGGACGGTTTCTCCGCCCAGCTGGGGTCGAAAGATGGCCGCGATAGGGTTGTCAGGCTCCTGCCCGTTTGGGCTCTGCCATTCGACCAGCCAAGCCTTTCGTCCCTTCTTCATGACGGCTCCTCCCACTACACCCCCAGCGAAGACTGAGCTGGCTGAACCTCCTGAGACATGTGCACACTAACAGCTCGCCTGAGTGTAGCGTTCAGCCGCCCACGAAAGGAGTAGCCAGCCGTCAGGGTGTAGTCAGTCGCAGGATTGCTGCGGCCTCTGCCAGGTCTTCCTGAAATTGTCCCAGCGACGCCATCGTGTACATGCCGTTGATCTGCCCGGAAGACCACAGATTGTAGATCCGGCGCAAATCATTGATACGTCCTTTCCATCCGATGCCGTCGATGACGGCGAAAACGAACTGGGTTGGCTTGCGTACAAGCGCCATCTCTTCAATCTCTCGAACGGCATCTGTGAGTTTGCTTCCGGTGGAGCCGAATGACTTTGCCGCGACGACGATCTGAGCCTCGGAGTCGCCGGCGGGCAGCGCCAGATCGCAGGGGGCCGTGGCGGTCCTGCCCTCAAACCTGCACCGGGTCTGGTAGGGCAGACCTAGATTCTTGGCGATTTCTTCGATTTCGTCTTCTAGTTGCCTGCCGGCTTGTCCTGCGCGGGTTGCGAGGGCTCTGGTCCCGGCTCTGGCCACGAGAACGTCGCCAAAGTCATATTGGCGGTGGCGTTGGGCTTCCAAGAGGCTCAACAGCGAATACTCGGCGTCCATGTACGCAACAAGGCCGAGGGGATTCTCACGGGCCAATTTGCCGAACGCGGGTGAGCCCAGCCCATGTCGCAGGCTGTTCCTCAGCCGTTCTTGCGACAAACCGACGACCAGTCCGAAAACACCGACTCCGGTACCGGACGGTTGGGCGGCAACCCAAGAAGCGAGTGTTTCGTGGGTGATCGTTTGAAGGCTAGCCAGCTCTTCGGCGGCCCCCTTGATGAGGCGTCCTTCTTCGTTTTCCAAGGTCGGATCGACATGGGCGGTCAGAGCTCCGAGGGAGGCTACGTACTCCTCGAAGCTTGGTATCGCTGTAGGCACGCGTCAGTCTCTCCCGATGAAGATGTATTCCTGGACAGAGCGCCGCGCTGCCGTGGAGTGGGTTCCGAAATGGTACTGGTGGTCAATCATCCGCACTTCGACATTCGGTTTCACTGAGCCAAGCAGTTCTTTGATCCTGGCGTCGCCTGGAAGCGCGTTTGATGAATAAGACATCACTATCGCCCCGGCGTCTTTGAACTTATCGAACGTCCGCTCGAGGGCATCCTCGATGGTGCGTTTGTTGGCGAAGACCGACCTCTGCTTGGGGATCTTTTTGGTCTTGGTCTCCTGCATGATTTCGCGTCCCACCCAGTAGTCCGAAAGGCCCTCGAGGAAGTGATACCGCTTCGTATAGTCCGCATCATCACTCGGGGGAGCGTAAGGGGGGTCCAAGTACACGACGTCGTAGTCGGACTTTTCAAGGTCGAAAACATCGCCGGTGAATGCACGTCCAGGCTGCCCTGTCGCGAAGACGGCGGCGTTGTATTCAGCAGCACGCTCCCGGAAGTGATCCCGGAGGGGCAATGAAAGGTCCCGTCGGCCGTCATCATAATGTGACAGGTCCCCGGAAATTGTGAAGACGCCACGAGGCTGTTTTCGCGCGGCGGACAGGATGAGTGCCGCCAAGGCGAGGTCCCTTTCAATCCCCGTCATGCGGTCAATGTGCGACCATGCGGAATCCAGGAACACACGGTCGTCTTCGGCGAAGAAGACGTCCTTGAACGTTGTCTGTATGAAGTTCCGGTTGTCACGTGCCGGGCCGCAGATCGTCGTGATCATTTCGTCGGTCAAGAGGGTGCTCTCGTTGACCATCGATGCCCGGGAAATTACGGACGGGAAGTGGAGATAGTCGTTCGTAGTAACGGCGTAGCCCATGGCCTTGGCCAGGTAACCGACGAATCCCGATCCACTGAAGGCATCAAGGAACGTCGTTCCACCGATCTCGTTAAAGACCGTTCCAAGGTGGGGTGCCAGTTTGTACTTGGAGCCCATGTAGCGGAGGCGGGGGTACGCAGTTGCTCGCGCCAGCGCGGCAACTCGGCTGCGCGGGGGTGACTTCATTTCGACTGCAATACTCATACGACCCATTCCTCCGGATACCACTGAGGACCCAAAACGCTTCGCACACTACGCACGTTTTGAGCCCAGTACGAGACTACCGCCTGGTGAAGACAAAGCTCTGCCATTGACGGGCAGACACTGGAACTGAGGCGTCAGGCCAACGGTTCCCGTCAAATCAGACTGCCGGTGAATCACCAGGGAGCGCTGGTTTGCAGCGGTGGGGAAGCCAGCAGCCGCCGGCTTGTTTAGGTTGTGATGGAGCTTTTGGATTGGCCGTCGTCGAAGCCGTTCCGGTAGGCGGCGGAGGCTTCGGCCGCGAGATTCCGGTGGTGGTTTTCGATGGCCGATTCGTAGTCGGCGTCGCGGCGCTTGACCCGCCGGCTTTGGATGAACCAGGCCCCGGCCACGACCGCGATACATCCATAGACGCAGGGAATGCCGACGGTGTAGACGAAGGGGCTGGACTCGATAGAGGCCGGGGCGGTGCTGGTGAGCATGATTCCGAAGATGATCATGAACAGTGCGCCGCAGATGAATGCGGCGCGTTTGACGACGCCTTCCGGACTGAGCAGCGGGTACGGGAGGATTTCCCCCCTGGCGAGGGCTGCCCGGAATTCCCGGCGGGCCACCCGCTGCGGGTGTGCCCAGGCGAAAAAGCATCCGATGATCCCGCCGATCAGGTACAGCGCCCAGGCGCACAGGAGGACCATGCCTATGACGTCTTTGGTTTGCCGGTCCAGGGGGATGATTTCCACTGTCAGGAGAAGGCTGAGGGGTGCGCCGAAGGAGGTGATGAGAAACGTTGCCGGCCAGCGGGAGGCGAATGGTTTCATACGGTCCCGGTTCACGAACCACACCAGGGCGGCCGTGCCCAGGACGACGACAAGGGTGGTGATAGCTAGTGGGCTCATCTCGTTCTGCTCTCTACTGTCCGGTGACGGTGGTTGAGTATCCGGTGACTTGCCAGATCCCGGATCCGTTCTTGTCCACGGTGACGGTTGCCAGTTCATCGCCTCCGGCAAGCCGGACACGGTCTGTCCCTTCCCAGGTCCATTGAACGCGGAAGGCCAGGATCCGGAACGGTGCGGCCGTGTCCTGGACCGAGGTGCGGGCGTCGGGAATCCTGGCGATGGCGGGGACACTGACTGCCTGGTGTTGCGCGGCCGCCATCCATTCAGCCGCGGAGGATGAGCGTTGGGGTGTCACGAACGTTTGCGCGAACTTGGGTGTGGCAAGGTCCGCTACACGTTTGAGGGCGTCCGTGCGGGTGGTGTCTTTTGTTGCGTCCCAGGCGTAGGCGCCGGCGATGAACGCGGCCGCCACGGACTCCGGATTGCCCAGGTCGGGTTCTTTGCTTGCAGCGGTGGGAGGGGCCGGCGCGCTGCTGGCCGTCGTTGCCGGGGTCTTCCCAGCCGCAGGGGCGGACGATGAGCCACTTGTGCCGGTTGTGGCGGGCTGGCCTGCCGGGGATCCTGCACAGGCTGCGAGGGTGAGGATTGCGGCCAGTGAGAGCGCCGGGATTGCGGTGATGTTCTTCATGAGAGCTGGTGCCCTATCCTTTGCCGGGGATGTAGAGGTACGCGCTGGGGAATCCTGCCTGGATGGTCCGGGTGTAGTAGGCGTGGTTGGCTCCGGAGCCAAGATCGATGTTGTAGCCTTCCTCGATGATCGTCCCGTCCGGGTTGATCGCCTTCACGACGCCCACGTGGCCGTAGGTGACGCTTCCGCCGGACGCGCCCGGCGCGTACCAGGCGATGGCCCCGACCTGGGGGGTTGTGCCCGTGCCCCAGCCTTGCCGTTCCCACGCGGCTTTCCACGTTCCGGCGTCGCCGGCACCGATGGTGTTCTTGTCGTATTTGAAGGGCGGCGCGGGTGTGCCGGCTTGTTCCATGAACCGCATCCAGGCGAAGTCCACGCACTCGCGGTAGTAGAAGTTGGTGACGGGGTTGGCGACCCCGACGGGGGCGTTGGGCCAGGGGTAGTTATCGCCCTTGCCTGAGGTGTCTACGCCGCCGATGATGGGCGCGGTCGGCTGGCAGGGACCGCTGAAGCGTTCGGCCGCGTTTTTCATGATCTTCTGCACGTACGTCTGCGTTTCGGAAATCGCCGGGATCCCGTGAGCGCTCTGGACTGCGCCGGGGCCTGCGTTGTACCCGGCCAGGGCAAGTTGGATGGGCTCGGTCCCGGAGGCCTTTGCTACCGGGGCTAGCGTGTCCTGGAGGTTCTTCATGTAGCGGCCTTGGGCGTCGATGGCCGCTACCGGGTCAAAGACGTTCCCGCCGTTGCCGTAGGTCGCCCACGTTGCCGGGATGAACTGGGCAAGGCCTTGTGCCCCGGCACCGGACATGGCCTGTGGATTCCACCCCGACTCCGCTTCGAGCTGCGCTGCCAGGACCGAGGCGGGCAGCGCGTTGGCTTTGGCGGACTTCTCGATTTCTGCGCCCCAGCCGTTGGGTACTTTGTCCGCCGCGAACCCGGCGAGGGTGCAGCTGGCGGGGCTCGCCTTGGCCGGGGACATCATGCCGGCGATGCCGACGAAAAGAACCGTCGCGACAAGGATGAGCGGCATCGAGGCCACGAGGAGGAAACTGGAACCTTTAGCCATGGGGAAGGATCTCTCCATCGGCGCTGACGGTGGACCCTATCCCGGCATGCTCTTGGAACCCGTCATCGTGGGTGTATCCGGTGACTTCCCGGTCATGATGGTGGTGCTCTTCGAGGCAGCGCCTCCACGTGGCGTGCTCTTCGATGCTGCGAAGGGTGGGCCAGAGGCTGCGCTGAAACCAGTCCACGAGGTCCGGGCTGGCCCGCTTGGACTTGGCCTTGTACGCG